>NZ_JBUBVG010000002.1:0-13815 GCF_054897965.1 Pseudomonas sp. LB3P81
ATGGCGGCCATTCAGGAGGGGCTGAGGCGCGCACTGGAGGCCGATAGGGCTATGCCGGCGTAGTGGTGAAGAATCCAGCCCACAAGCATCTGGCAGACGCACACATGGCGCGCTGAGCCTACCTGCTGGAAGAACTAGCCGAATATGTCGCGCTGCCTTCGCCTGCTGAGATGAGGAAGCGCAGCAAGCAACCCGACTATGCCGGCCTGGGTCGCAATTGCACCGTGTTTGAGATTGCCCGCGTGAAGTCCTACAGCCTTGTGCGCGACTTCTGGAAGCCAGGCGGCGCTGTGGCCTTCGCTCAGGCCCGTGCTCGAGCTGGTGGAGGCTTCCAATCACATCGACATAGGCAATCCGCTGGACGTGAGCGAGTGCCGAGCGATTGCCCGCAGCATCAGTAAATGGACGTGGCAGCACTTCACCCCGGCCAAGTTCCGTGAGATCCAGGCCGCGCGTGGCGCCAAGGGAGGCAAGGCCAAGGGTGCGGCCAAGCGCGAGCAGCTACTGCCGACAGCTCAGGCAATGGCAGCCGATGGCAAGTCACAGCGCGACATTGCAGAAGCTCTAGGCCTTAGTCAGAAGACAGTGAGCAACTGGCTCAAGGCTTGAGTGAGTAAATAGCCTTATCAGATATACAGCCCTTGGGCTGGGTTTGGATGCTTCTGATCCGTCAGCAGTAGACCTGGACATTGCAGGGGAGTGGTTCGACACACCGCACTTCCTGCCAGTCCTGCTTAAGAGGATGAACCGTGTCCATTATCGACTGTGATTACCTGCCAACCCCCAAGGCCCCACCGTTCCCTCCCGAGCTGGCTTTGTTGATCGTCAGGAAGGCTGCAGCTATGGCGGCTGACTTCGAGGACCGGGCGCTCGATCAGCTCACCAGGGACGCCAAGCGCGCACTTTCCAAAGGTGCCGATCCGCGGCGAATCATCAAGGAAATGGGGCTGTAGTTCTTTTGCACCCCTCCAATCACCAATGGTGGTCGGAGGCTCCTTGTGATCGATCCTTTACCGGCTATGGTTGCGTAACGACATTCCACAAGGACGTACCCCTATGCGCGCTTTCCTCGTTTCCCTATTCCTGGTCGCTGCCCTGAGTGGCTGCGCCGGATCACCTTTTACCTATGACCAGGCTCGCCAGATCAAAGTCGGCATGCCTGAGAGTCAGGTTTCCGAAATCATGGGGCCGCCCTACCAGGTCGTTTCAAGGGGTGAAGAACAAATGTGGATCTGGAGCCATGCCAACGGGCTGACCGGCGCAAGCCAAGTCATCTCCTTCAAGATGAAGGACGGCAAGGTCACTGAGGTGCCGGTTATCCCAACCAGCTTCAAGTAATTCCACACAGCAAGCCAGAACCCGCCAAGTGCGGGTTTTTTGTGTCCGGGCGGACACGATAGGACACGCTAATACCCATTTGCTTGCGTAATAGCGCGGTCATTCCCAGCGTCATTGATAGCCTAGAGCCACTGTGTGGATAACCAGTGAAAGTGCTTGGTACGATGGTCATAAATGACCTAATATCTATTTATCGCGATATAACGATATTCAGAGGGATGACTTATGACCACCATCAAGACCCGAGGCCGACAAGCGCGACCAACTCGTGCCGAGGTCGCTGCCGCCTGGAGTCGAATTCGTGCCGCCGCTGATGCCGGGAGCGTACAGGCAAGCGCCGCGCTGATCGCTCTGGCCGAAGGTCGCCCCGTCCACCTGGAGAACAACGCCTCATGACTGATCGCCGCTCTGATAAGCGTCTGCGCGATGTGTCCACCGATGCCCAGCGCAATCGCTTGCTTGAGCGGCTGCAAGTCGGCCCGGTCGATACGTTCACCGCCCGAAAAGAATTGAACATCTCGCACCCTGCCGGACGCGTTCAAGAGTTACGCGAAGCCGGACACCCAATTTTCACTCATCGCCAAACCATCCACGACGACCAGGGCCGACCACACCGTGGCTGCGCCGTCTACGTCATGCACACCGCATAAGGAATCGAGACATGGAAACCATCAAGGCAATTCACAACGGTAGCGACCGCATCATGGCTGTATGGGAAGGCTCGCAATCTAGCGAGCTGTACAGCATCGCCAAGGAGGCCGCCCGTACCGTCGAGTACACCGGTTTGGCTATCAACCGCATCGTCAATGACAAGCGCCTGAGCCCCGAGGCTAAGCGCGAAGATCGAAAGGGCGCCGGTCTGGATTCGCTCAAGAATTTGGCAAAGTTCGCCGCCCGTATCGAGATGCTGCGCAAGCAAGGTGCCGTCCGAGCCAACGCCCTGGCCGCGGTGGCCCCGTACCGCGACGGCGATGCCGCCACTCCGCTGATCGACATGGAAATTGCCCGCAAGCTGGGGCAGATGACCGACGGATCTGCCCGCGTGGTGATGCTGATGACTGGTGAGCAACCGCGTTTGACCGAGGCTGCCTTGCGTCTCCCGGCATTCTTGTCTGGCTTGAGCGATGCCGAGTACCAACGTGTCAGCGCATCGGCTATCGAGCGCGCTAACCCAACTGAGAGTCGCTTGATCGCGCAGGAGGCCGACGACCTCAATGCCGCACACGGCGCAGTGGTAAAGGCGTTCAAGCTGATCGTAGAAGCCACCGGGGCGGAGCTAATCGCGCAAGTCGCCGCTGCTGGTGAATACGCCAGTGATTTGGTGCGCAACCTTCACCCTGAAACCCTGGAAGTCATGCAAAGCCGTCTGGCCGGTACTTTCCCATGAGTCAGCGCGCCGAGCAGTTGGAAGCCCGGCGCAATCTGGTACGCGACCAGGCAGTGGAACTTGGCATTCGTGTCGAGCTGCTGCCGTCCGGCGTGTACCACCTGCGCGGGGATGGCGTGAACATGCGTGTGCGTGACCTGGCTGACGTTCTGCGCGCCGATCTGGTACCGGGGCGCTGGTAATGCTGCGACCCATTGAACAGGGCCAGACGGCCCACCGCAGACTCCGAGGACTAGCCCCCTTGTTTCATGTTCGGCTGAAACATCAAGGCCGGACGTTGGCCGTCCTATCCGGCGACAGTGAACAGGAAGCGCACGACCGGGCCCACCGGCTTGCTCAGGCGCTTTTCCATGCTGGAGAGGTTCTGACCTATGAACAAGCCTGAGAACACGCCAAAACAGGCTACGGCTCGCCGCAAGAATGGCACCTTCGCCAAAGGTCACACCGGAAATGCCGGGGGCCGACCGGGCAACCTGGCCAACCTCCGCGCAAAGCTGGCGGCGGGCTCTGATGAGATCGCCACCGTTGTGCTGGACGCGGCAAAGGCCGGGGATCTGCAGGCTTGTCGTCTTGTCCTGGAGCGAATTGTTCCCTCGCTCAAACCGATTGCCGAGCCGGTAGCGTTCGACCTGGACGATACCGACCTTCCAAGTACAGCCCGATCAATCCTGCGCGCCATTGCCAACGGCACACTTCCAAGTGACCAGGGCAAGGCGTTACTCGATGCCGTGCTGGGCATGGCCCGTGTTGTCGAGGTGGCCGAGCTGGAGCAACAACTAATCGAGCTGCGTGGGCTCGTGGAGGCTGACCGATGAGCCTGAAAGCACTGCGCGCAGAGATACAACGACTGTCCGCTATAGCTGGTTTGGAGGAGGAGGCGCTCATCGTCCTGGCCGTCGTGATGGACGATAGCGGGCCGCTGGATCTGCCGGAAACCGTAGGTCATTTGGTGAGCCACCGTGTCGAGGGGCAGCACGTCGATATGTATTTCCCGCTGTGCAAGATGACCAGCAGTCAGGCCGCAGAATTGGCCCTAGCCATGATCCTGCACACCCGAAAGACCGAAGGCCGCACCCGTCCTGGCGTCATGGATATGCAGCCATTCCCACCTGCCGGTGCCTGGATTGTCGAGCCGGTGCCCGCTGGGGTATCAGTCAGCGACCATGCCGCCGCGCTGTACCGCCAGATTATCGAGGCCAGACGATGAGCAAACGCGAGCAGGTACGAAAAATCCGAAAACAGCTTGTGCTAATTCACGGCACGCCAATTTCGAGAGCTATCGGGGAGGTTATGGACTGGTGCGAGGCCAATGCTTTTGAGCCTAAAACTGAAATGACGATGGAGGAAATAGTGGCGACAGAGGCGGACACGATTGAATTGTTAGCATTGCTTGAAGGCCCACCAGGAGCCCGTCATAAATGAGCCGTCGCAACCTGATAGCCCAGCTCAAGCGCGAAGTTGACCAGGTGCGCGCCCAAGGGGCTGACCGCGTGTCGATGATCGTTATCAACGTGGCGGATTGCAGCGACCGGGGCGAGTCGCTGCCGTGTGTTGGTTACACCTGCACCATTGCCGGGAAGAAACACTACTTTCCCGGCGACTCCGACCAGGCGGGGGCAGCAGCACTTGCCATGATGGAGCTGGAGCCGCGTACACCGGGCAAGATTCGTCCCATCCCCATTCTGATCGCCTGCCTCGAAACCCCGACTGACTGACCCGTGCCGCCCTGGCATCGCTCAAGGCCCGAGCCGATGCAAAGCTGATGTTAGCTAATTTCACCTAATACATAACAAATTGTTGACGCTCGACAAGGTTTTGTTAAGGTAGGCACACAGACACACCGGGGGGTGAGGAAATGCAAGTTGTGGCCTATTTGCGAGTATCGACAGAGCGTCAAGGTGAAAGCGGCCTGGGCATCGAGGCTCAACGCGATTACATCGCCCAAGCGGCAAAGTCGAAAGGCTGGGAAGTGATCGCAGAGTTCACCGACACCGCGTCCGGCACCATTGCCCCGACTGCGCGATCCGAATGCATCAAGGCCATGAACACGGCAAAGGAGCTAGGCGCGCTGCTAGTCGTTGCCAAGCTCGACCGCCTGAGCCGGGACGTTGAACACATCGCGGCAATGGTGAAGCGTGTCCCGTTCAAGGTAGCGACCATGCCGGACGCTGACGCTTTCCAGCTTCACATCTACGCCGCCCTTGCCCAGCAGGAACGCGAGTTCATTGCAGGCCGCACCCGTGCCGCCCTGGCATCGCTCAAGGCCCGTGCTGACGCTGGCGATGAGCTGGCACAAGCAAAGATCGCTCGACGTGATGCTGGCCGATTCAAGGCCCATGCGAAGGGTAACGGGGCCGCTGTGGTCGCCGTGGTCGCGACTGCCGATGCCTACGCGCAGACCGTGGCGAATCACATCAAGGCCGCCCGTTTCGACGGAATCACCACACTTTCCGGATGCGCGGACTACCTCAACCGGCACGGGGTGAAGACTCGGCGCGGCATGAGCTTCGCACCGATGACCGTTAAACGCCTGGCCGCTCGCCTCGGGATCACCTTCCCGTGACCCTGACGACTTGTGCCGCCTGATAGCAAACACCCACGGAAGGATCATCCAATGTCGTCGTGTCTCATTAGCTCCCTGCGCAATATCGCCGCTAAGCCGAATGCCAGCGCTACCACGAAACTCATCACCGCCCGGCGAATCTGCCGCGTATTTGTCCGGCGCCTCGATGCCATCCACATTGAGCGCCGGGCCATTCTCCGCGAAGCCGTCAAACTGGAAGCGTTTCTGCCATTTACCCGAAAGGCCATAGCAGGTCTGGAGCGCCGAGCAGAGGAACACCGAGAGGCTGAGCACAGTGAGGCGCGGAGCGAGCTAATCAGTTTTGGTATGTCGCTGCTAGTGGACGTGGAAGGTCTGGCCGATGCCCTGGGCTTCGACCGGCTGTGTGACGTGCTAAGTGTCAGTTCGGTACACCGTGAACAGGCGCGACAGGATGGGGATGCGAGCATCTATAACCTGACGATGACTCTCAACCTGGAGGAAAGCGCCGGGCGAAAGCGCGAAGAATTTGACGACGGCGGCCCGCTATTGCACGCCTTTGTCCCCATCGTAATGGACGCCTATGACAATCGTCCCGATCTACTGGAGGCCGCCAAGTTAGAGCTAGCCCAGCAACGGCGGCCCAAGCTGAGGGTGGTGCGTACCGCTGGGGAAGCTTGGCCGCTATAGTGTCGAAATCCATTCGACACAATCGACGCCATTCGACATGCCACAACTGACCCTCTCAACCGTCGCCAAACTCTACGGTATGCACCGCACGACACTGTATGCCGCCATCAAGGCAGGCCGCGTGTCTGCTGGGGAAAACCATAAAGGCCAGAAGGTAATCGAGCTGTCCGAAGCGATCCGGGCATGGGGCGAGCCTGAAGGTCGGCCAGGCCACGAATTCGACAGTTCGACACCCCTGCCGACTGTCGAACTGTCGAATTCTACAGCGCCTGTCGAACAGCTTATGACCGAGGCCACCGCCCTACGCCTGGCCACCGCTATGGAGCGCCTGATCGAGATCGAGGAGGCCAAGCTTCTGCTGATCGAGCACAAGCCGGGGGATGTCCTCAAAAATGAGGAGAGCCAACCTGCAATGCAGGACGTAATTCCTGAAAAACCGCAGTCATTCGCTGATTTGCTGGCCGGGTTGAAGTAGTCCGCGCTACGAAATTGAAATCCGCAAAACGTGGCGCGGAGCCTTTAAACACGCGGGTTTCGCTAGTTCTATGGAAAGTGAACACCCACAGGTTGTGCGAAGCGGGATGTCTCGCTTAGTATCGGCAAATTGCAGCGCCTAACTAAACGGCGCCCAATAAAAAACCCCCTTCAAGTTGGCGCTTGAAAGGGGCTCTGGGTTTGAACAGAGGGTAGAAGCCTCGGAACAAAACACTCTAGCGGGTGTGAGCGGATTTATATCATATGTGTGCTGGAGGTCAATCTGTACCGCCAGGGCACAGGATTTAACCGACGAGAGCTGCCCTCACCAATCATAAGGTGAGAGACATGCATCAAAAGTACACTGCAACAACCATTCAGACCGCCGCCGCCCTCGGGGTTAGCGAGCGCACCCTTCGCAATATCGCCAAGCAACCAGGCTTTCCGATCGCACTGAGGATCAATCAGCGCGTCATCCGGTACGACCTGGAGGCAGTCCAAGCGTTCTATTTCCGTCAGTCTGCGACGGCGGCGTGATTTATGGCCGCCAATCGGGCACCCCGCGCAAGTGGGGCGGCTGAAGCCTGCGCGCAACAGCCGCTAGACCTGTTCCAATCCAGGCTGCCAAGCAGGCCGCTTTGTACCGATAGCCCTACCCGCGAAGGCCTTTACCGGCTGCCGTTGGTGGCTGCTCTCGACCGCCTGCTAATCCAGCCGAACACCGCCAAGCGCTACGTCTGCCTTTGCTTCGACGTTGACCGCGAGGGGGCTGCAATCGACTGGAACGACCGCAACGCACCGCCGCCGAACATGACGGTGAAAAACCCAGCCAATGGGCACGCCCACCTGATCTACCTGTTAACGGCTCCGGTGGCAGTCTCAGACGTGGCCCGAATCCAGCCGGTCCTCTTCATGGCGGCCATTCAGGAGGGGCTGAGGCGCGCACTGGAGGCCGATAGGGGCTATGCCGGCGTAGTGGTGAAGAATCCAGCCCACAAGCACTGGCAGACGCACACATGGCGCGCTGAGCCGTACCTGCTGGAAGAACTAGCCGAATATGTCGCGCTGCCTTCGCCTGCTGAGATGAGGAAGCGCAGCAAGCAACCCGACTATGCCGGCCTGGGTCGCAATTGCACCGTGTTTGAGATTGCCCGCGTGAAGTCCTACAGCCTTGTGCGCGACTTCTGGAAGCCAGGCGGCGCTGTGGCCTTCGCTCAGGCCGTGCTCGAGCTGGTGGAGGCTTCCAATCACATCGACATAGGCAATCCGCTGGACGTGAGCGAGTGCCGAGCGATTGCCCGCAGCATCAGTAAATGGACGTGGCAGCACTTCACCCCGGCCAAGTTCCGTGAGATCCAGGCCGCGCGTGGCGCCAAGGGAGGCAAGGCCAAGGGTGCGGCCAAGCGCGAGCAGCTACTGCCGACAGCTCAGGCAATGGCAGCCGATGGCAAGTCACAGCGCGACATTGCAGAAGCTCTAGGCCTTAGTCAGAAGACAGTGAGCAACTGGCTCAAGGCTTGAGTGAGTAAATAGCCTTATCAGATATACAGCCCTTGGGCTGGGTTTGGATGCTTCTGATCCGTCAGCAGTAGACCTGGACATTGCAGGGGAGTGGTTCGACACACCGCACTTCCTGCCAGTCCTGCTTAAGAGGATGAACCGTGTCCATTATCGACTGTGATTACCTGCCAACCCCCAAGGCCCCACCGTTCCCTCCCGAGCTGGCTTTGTTGATCGTCAGGAAGGCTGCAGCTATGGCGGCTGACTTCGAGGACCGGGCGCTCGATCAGCTCACCAGGGACGCCAAGCGCGCACTTTCCAAAGGTGCCGATCCGCGGCGAATCATCAAGGAAATGGGGCTGTAGTTCTTTTGCACCCCTCCAATCACCAATGGTGGTCGGAGGCTCCTTGTGATCGATCCTTTACCGGCTATGGTTGCGTAACGACATTCCACAAGGACGTACCCCTATGCGCGCTTTCCTCGTTTCCCTATTCCTGGTCGCTGCCCTGAGTGGCTGCGCCGGATCACCTTTTACCTATGACCAGGCTCGCCAGATCAAAGTCGGCATGCCTGAGAGTCAGGTTTCCGAAATCATGGGGCCGCCCTACCAGGTCGTTTCAAGGGGTGAAGAACAAATGTGGATCTGGAGCCATGCCAACGGGCTGACCGGCGCAAGCCAAGTCATCTCCTTCAAGATGAAGGACGGCAAGGTCACTGAGGTGCCGGTTATCCCAACCAGCTTCAAGTAATTCCACACAGCAAGCCAGAACCCGCCAAGTGCGGGTTTTTTGTGTCCGGGCGGACACGATAGGACACGCTAATACCCATTTGCTTGCGTAATAGCGCGGTCATTCCCAGCGTCATTGATAGCCTAGAGCCACTGTGTGGATAACCAGTGAAAGTGCTTGGTACGATGGTCATAAATGACCTAATATCTATTTATCGCGATATAACGATATTCAGAGGGATGACTTATGACCACCATCAAGACCCGAGGCCGACAAGCGCGACCAACTCGTGCCGAGGTCGCTGCCGCCTGGAGTCGAATTCGTGCCGCCGCTGATGCCGGGAGCGTACAGGCAAGCGCCGCGCTGATCGCTCTGGCCGAAGGTCGCCCCGTCCACCTGGAGAACAACGCCTCATGACTGATCGCCGCTCTGATAAGCGTCTGCGCGATGTGTCCACCGATGCCCAGCGCAATCGCTTGCTTGAGCGGCTGCAAGTCGGCCCGGTCGATACGTTCACCGCCCGAAAAGAATTGAACATCTCGCACCCTGCCGGACGCGTTCAAGAGTTACGCGAAGCCGGACACCCAATTTTCACTCATCGCCAAACCATCCACGACGACCAGGGCCGACCACACCGTGGCTGCGCCGTCTACGTCATGCACACCGCATAAGGAATCGAGACATGGAAACCATCAAGGCAATTCACAACGGTAGCGACCGCATCATGGCTGTATGGGAAGGCTCGCAATCTAGCGAGCTGTACAGCATCGCCAAGGAGGCCGCCCGTACCGTCGAGTACACCGGTTTGGCTATCAACCGCATCGTCAATGACAAGCGCCTGAGCCCCGAGGCTAAGCGCGAAGATCGAAAGGGCGCCGGTCTGGATTCGCTCAAGAATTTGGCAAAGTTCGCCGCCCGTATCGAGATGCTGCGCAAGCAAGGTGCCGTCCGAGCCAACGCCCTGGCCGCGGTGGCCCCGTACCGCGACGGCGATGCCGCCACTCCGCTGATCGACATGGAAATTGCCCGCAAGCTGGGGCAGATGACCGACGGATCTGCCCGCGTGGTGATGCTGATGACTGGTGAGCAACCGCGTTTGACCGAGGCTGCCTTGCGTCTCCCGGCATTCTTGTCTGGCTTGAGCGATGCCGAGTACCAACGTGTCAGCGCATCGGCTATCGAGCGCGCTAACCCAACTGAGAGTCGCTTGATCGCGCAGGAGGCCGACGACCTCAATGCCGCACACGGCGCAGTGGTAAAGGCGTTCAAGCTGATCGTAGAAGCCACCGGGGCGGAGCTAATCGCGCAAGTCGCCGCTGCTGGTGAATACGCCAGTGATTTGGTGCGCAACCTTCACCCTGAAACCCTGGAAGTCATGCAAAGCCGTCTGGCCGGTACTTTCCCATGAGTCAGCGCGCCGAGCAGTTGGAAGCCCGGCGCAATCTGGTACGCGACCAGGCAGTGGAACTTGGCATTCGTGTCGAGCTGCTGCCGTCCGGCGTGTACCACCTGCGCGGGGATGGCGTGAACATGCGTGTGCGTGACCTGGCTGACGTTCTGCGCGCCGATCTGGTACCGGGGCGCTGGTAATGCTGCGACCCATTGAACAGGGCCAGACGGCCCACCGCAGACTCCGAGGACTAGCCCCCTTGTTTCATGTTCGGCTGAAACATCAAGGCCGGACGTTGGCCGTCCTATCCGGCGACAGTGAACAGGAAGCGCACGACCGGGCCCACCGGCTTGCTCAGGCGCTTTTCCATGCTGGAGAGGTTCTGACCTATGAACAAGCCTGAGAACACGCCAAAACAGGCTACGGCTCGCCGCAAGAATGGCACCTTCGCCAAAGGTCACACCGGAAATGCCGGGGGCCGACCGGGCAACCTGGCCAACCTCCGCGCAAAGCTGGCGGCGGGCTCTGATGAGATCGCCACCGTTGTGCTGGACGCGGCAAAGGCCGGGGATCTGCAGGCTTGTCGTCTTGTCCTGGAGCGAATTGTTCCCTCGCTCAAACCGATTGCCGAGCCGGTAGCGTTCGACCTGGACGATACCGACCTTCCAAGTACAGCCCGATCAATCCTGCGCGCCATTGCCAACGGCACACTTCCAAGTGACCAGGGCAAGGCGTTACTCGATGCCGTGCTGGGCATGGCCCGTGTTGTCGAGGTGGCCGAGCTGGAGCAACAACTAATCGAGCTGCGTGGGCTCGTGGAGGCTGACCGATGAGCCTGAAAGCACTGCGCGCAGAGATACAACGACTGTCCGCTATAGCTGGTTTGGAGGAGGAGGCGCTCATCGTCCTGGCCGTCGTGATGGACGATAGCGGGCCGCTGGATCTGCCGGAAACCGTAGGTCATTTGGTGAGCCACCGTGTCGAGGGGCAGCACGTCGATATGTATTTCCCGCTGTGCAAGATGACCAGCAGTCAGGCCGCAGAATTGGCCCTAGCCATGATCCTGCACACCCGAAAGACCGAAGGCCGCACCCGTCCTGGCGTCATGGATATGCAGCCATTCCCACCTGCCGGTGCCTGGATTGTCGAGCCGGTGCCCGCTGGGGTATCAGTCAGCGACCATGCCGCCGCGCTGTACCGCCAGATTATCGAGGCCAGACGATGAGCAAACGCGAGCAGGTACGAAAAATCCGAAAACAGCTTGTGCTAATTCACGGCACGCCAATTTCGAGAGCTATCGGGGAGGTTATGGACTGGTGCGAGGCCAATGCTTTTGAGCCTAAAACTGAAATGACGATGGAGGAAATAGTGGCGACAGAGGCGGACACGATTGAATTGTTAGCATTGCTTGAAGGCCCACCAGGAGCCCGTCATAAATGAGCCGTCGCAACCTGATAGCCCAGCTCAAGCGCGAAGTTGACCAGGTGCGCGCCCAAGGGGCTGACCGCGTGTCGATGATCGTTATCAACGTGGCGGATTGCAGCGACCGGGGCGAGTCGCTGCCGTGTGTTGGTTACACCTGCACCATTGCCGGGAAGAAACACTACTTTCCCGGCGACTCCGACCAGGCGGGGGCAGCAGCACTTGCCATGATGGAGCTGGAGCCGCGTACACCGGGCAAGATTCGTCCCATCCCCATTCTGATCGCCTGCCTCGAAACCCCGACTGACTGACCCGTGCCGCCCTGGCATCGCTCAAGGCCCGAGCCGATGCAAAGCTGATGTTAGCTAATTTCACCTAATACATAACAAATTGTTGACGCTCGACAAGGTTTTGTTAAGGTAGGCACACAGACACACCGGGGGGTGAGGAAATGCAAGTTGTGGCCTATTTGCGAGTATCGACAGAGCGTCAAGGTGAAAGCGGCCTGGGCATCGAGGCTCAACGCGATTACATCGCCCAAGCGGCAAAGTCGAAAGGCTGGGAAGTGATCGCAGAGTTCACCGACACCGCGTCCGGCACCATTGCCCCGACTGCGCGATCCGAATGCATCAAGGCCATGAACACGGCAAAGGAGCTAGGCGCGCTGCTAGTCGTTGCCAAGCTCGACCGCCTGAGCCGGGACGTTGAACACATCGCGGCAATGGTGAAGCGTGTCCCGTTCAAGGTAGCGACCATGCCGGACGCTGACGCTTTCCAGCTTCACATCTACGCCGCCCTTGCCCAGCAGGAACGCGAGTTCATTGCAGGCCGCACCCGTGCCGCCCTGGCATCGCTCAAGGCCCGTGCTGACGCTGGCGATGAGCTGGCACAAGCAAAGATCGCTCGACGTGATGCTGGCCGATTCAAGGCCCATGCGAAGGGTAACGGGGCCGCTGTGGTCGCCGTGGTCGCGACTGCCGATGCCTACGCGCAGACCGTGGCGAATCACATCAAGGCCGCCCGTTTCGACGGAATCACCACACTTTCCGGATGCGCGGACTACCTCAACCGGCACGGGGTGAAGACTCGGCGCGGCATGAGCTTCGCACCGATGACCGTTAAACGCCTGGCCGCTCGCCTCGGGATCACCTTCCCGTGACCCTGACGACTTGTGCCGCCTGATAGCAAACACCCACGGAAGGATCATCCAATGTCGTCGTGTCTCATTAGCTCCCTGCGCAATATCGCCGCTAAGCCGAATGCCAGCGCTACCACGAAACTCATCACCGCCCGGCGAATCTGCCGCGTATTTGTCCGGCGCCTCGATGCCATCCACATTGAGCGCCGGGCCATTCTCCGCGAAGCCGTCAAACTGGAAGCGTTTCTGCCATTTACCCGAAAGGCCATAGCAGGTCTGGAGCGCCGAGCAGAGGAACACCGAGAGGCTGAGCACAGTGAGGCGCGGAGCGAGCTAATCAGTTTTGGTATGTCGCTGCTAGTGGACGTGGAAGGTCTGGCCGATGCCCTGGGCTTCGACCGGCTGTGTGACGTGCTAAGTGTCAGTTCGGTACACCGTGAACAGGCGCGACAGGATGGGGATGCGAGCATCTATAACCTGACGATGACTCTCAACCTGGAGGAAAGCGCCGGGCGAAAGCGCGAAGAATTTGACGACGGCGGCCCGCTATTGCACGCCTTTGTCCCCATCGTAATGGACGCCTATGACAATCGTCCCGATCTACTGGAGGCCGCCAAGTTAGAGCTAGCCCAGCAACGGCGGCCCAAGCTGAGGGTGGTGCGTACCGCTGGGGAAGCTTGGCCGCTATAGTGTCGAAATCCATTCGACACAATCGACGCCATTCGACATGCCACAACTGACCCTCTCAACCGTCGCCAAACTCTACGGTATGCACCGCACGACACTGTATGCCGCCATCAAGGCAGGCCGCGTGTCTGCTGGGGAAAACCATAAAGGCCAGAAGGTAATCGAGCTGTCCGAAGCGATCCGGGCATGGGGCGAGCCTGAAGGTCGGCCAGGCCACGAATTCGACAGTTCGACACCCCTGCCGACTGTCGAACTGTCGAATTCTACAGCGCCTGTCGAACAGCTTATGACCGAGGCCACCGCCCTACGCCTGGCCACCGCTATGGAGCGCCTGATCGAGATCGAGGAGGCCAAGCTTCTGCTGATCGAGCACAAGCCGGGGGATGTCCTCAAAAATGAGGAGAGCCAACCTGCAATGCAGGACGTAATTCCTGAAAAACCGCAGTCATTCGCTGATTTGCTGGCCGGGTTGAAGTAGTCCGCGCTACGAAATTGAAATCCGCAAAACGTGGCGCGGA